>NZ_JBHLWK010000011.1:0-19783 GCF_042432915.1 Novosphingobium soli | reverse complement strand
TGGGCGTAGGCGAGGTTGTGGACCGTGGTGGCGCCGGTCGCGGAGACATAGACGACGCGGGCGTTCGGTAGCGCGTGCTGGAGGCGCAGGCCGGCGCGACCCTGCTGCGAGGCGGCGACGTCGCCGCGTTCTCCCTTGCCGCCACCGGCGTTCTGCATCGCGTGCGCCTCGTCGAAAATGAGGACTCCATCGAAGTCGGAGCCCAACCATTCGACGATCTGCCGGACGCGCGAAACCTTCTCGCCGCGGTCGTCGGAGCGTAGCGTGGCATAGGTTGTAAACAGGACGCCTTCCGGCAGCGTGATCGGCCGCCCCTGCGGGAAGCGCGACAGCGGCGTGACCAGCAGGCGCTCCATGCCGAGCGCCGACCAGTCGCGCTGCGCGTCCTCGATCAGCTTGTCGGACTTGCTGATCCACACTGCCTTGCGGCGGCCCTGGAGCCAGTTGTCGAGAATGATCGCGGCGGACTGACGGCCTTTACCGACGCCGGTGCCGTCGCCGATCATGAAGCCGCGCCGGAAGCGGGCGGCGTTCTCTGCATCCTCGCGCGCGGCGGTGACGATGTCGAAGGTGGCGTCCACCGTCCACGATCCGGCGAGATGGTCCGCGTGCGCTTCGCCCGCATAGATCACGGTCTCGAGTTGGGCGTCCGACAGCAGCTCATGGATGCTGGGCGGCAGGCTTGGCCGATAGCTCGGCTTGGGCGGAGCGACCGAAGCCATTGCGGCCGACTGCACCAGCCGGGTCGGATGGGCCTGGGCACCGGCGATACGGATCGCCTGCAATCCGTATTCCTCGTAGATGCCCTCGGACAGGCGGCCGCCTTCGCCGACGAGCCAGTCCTGGGTCTCGTAGGCGAGCGGGAGACCCTCCGGTTCGGCCATCGGCGCAGTCGCCGGGACGGCCTTGGCGGCGCGGTTGATATAGCCACGCACGCTGCGGGGGGTGGCAGGCGCGATGGCCGGGACCACGACGGAGGGATCGACGGCGAGCCGTTCCGGCGCCTGCTCGTCGATCCAGCCCAGCAGCGTGGCGACGTCCGGCGCGACGCCGGGCGCTGCCGGAAACACGGCGGGATCGTCGGCGGGCCGCTTGTCGATGACAGTTAGGCGCGTCTCGATGGTGGTGCCGTGTTTGGCATAGACGGAGCCGTCGATGACGGCGGAGAAGACGACGCGCCCGCGCGCCTGCAACCGGACGAAGGCGTCCCGCCAGGCCGGATTGTCGGGTGCGAAGCTGGCGCCGGTGATCGCCACGAGCCGGCCGCCGGGGGCCAGACGCGCCAGGGCCGAGGCGACATAGCGGTAAGCGGCGTCCGCCATGCGGCTCTCGACATTGGCCATGACCGAGAAGGGCGGATTCATCAGCACGACGCTGGGCATCACGGCGGGATCGAGATGATCGTCGATCTGCGCCGCGTCGAAACGGGTGACGGAAATGGCCGGGAAGAGCAGTGACAGCAGATTGGCGCGGGTGTCGGCCAGCTCGTTGAGAACGAGCGCGCTGCCCGCGATCTCGGCGAGGATGGCGAGCAGGCCGGTGCCCGCCGACGGCTCAAGCACCCGGTCGGCCGGAGTGATGGCCGCGGCGTGGGCGGCGACCAGGCCGAGCGGGATCGGCGTCGAGAACTGCTGGAAGGTCTGGCTCTCCGCCGAACGCCGCGTATGCGTCGGCAGAAGGTTGGCGATTTTCGACAGCGCGGAAAGGCGAGCCGCCGGAGACCCGGCTTTACGGAAAAGCGCACGTCCGTATTTACGGAGGAACAGGACGGTCGCCGCCTCGCAGGCGTCATAGGCCGTCTTCCAGTCCCAGGCGCCGGTGGCGTCCGACGCGCCGAAGGCGGTCTCCATCGCCGCACGCAGGGCGGCGGCGTCGACGCGCTCGCCGCGTTCGAGATGAGGCAGGAGCTGGCCGGCGGCCGCGAGGATGGCGGCTGCGGCTGCGGGTTCGGGATTGGAGCCGAGCGGAAGCGGCGCGGCGGCGGTCGCCGCCGCGGATGCGGAAATCATGGTCATGGTGGGAACCTCAAGGAGAGCGGAAAAGGGCGAGCCCGCGCGGCGCTCTCTCTCGACCGCACCGGCTCAAACCCGTCCCGGCGGCCCTCTCACTCTCAAGGCACCCACATGGAAAAAGCGCCCGACCGTGAGGTGGGGCGCTTTTCGAGGGGATCAGTTCCAGAGCCCGTCCGCGATCTCGGAGGCGACGAGCGTGCGGGCCTTGCGGATCAGGTCATCGCCGCAGGTATCGACATGGCCGAAGAACCGCGCGCGAGCGCCGTTCGCGGTCCAGTCGGCATAGGCGCAATATTCCCGAGCATCGGATCGAAACGCCCGCATGTCGCCGGCCCAGTGAGGCTTGGGCTCGACGACGACGGTGAGGCCGTCTCTGGTCTCCGGCCAGGGCAGAGACCGTTCATGCGGCGGATGCTGGCGATCCGCCGCGAAGATGGCGTCGATGTCGGTCATGGCGCCTCTCCCGTCTCGGGCCGCACGAAGCCTTCGGGATCGTCGGGATCGGGCGGCAGATAGGCGTCGTAGGGATTGCCGTCGGCGAGATGGCCGAAGGGCGTGAAGACATAGTCGCCGTTGTCCCGCCCCACGGCGCAGATGACGTAGCGCGCGCTGCCCGTCACCGCGTCGAGGCACTCCATGAGTGCGAGATTGCCGTCGCCCGCCGCGCGCAGCAGGGTCTGGAAATTGCTCCGGGCATGGGAGGGGATGCTCATAGCGGACCTCCCTCGTCGGAGAGGGTCTGGGCAAGCCAGCCATCGGTGTAGATCCAGTCCACGGTCTCGCCGGTGGCGAGGTCGAGGACATGGGCGCCGCCGCCGAACCCGTCGAGACGCGGCCGCGAGCAGGTGTTGGCGTATTGGAAGCCCCATCTGCCGGTGAGGCCGAACTCAGCGGCGCAACGCTTCACGAACTGGATGAGGCGCTCGGGATCGCCGGTCACGTCGTCGCGCATCCAGAGTTCGGTGCCGCCGTATTGCGGCTCGATCGACAGAAGGAAGCCCTCGGAGGGTGGTTCCTCCGACGCGCCTTCCGCGGACAGCGTGTTGTAGAGGTCGAGCGCGCGGGCGGCGTTCTCGGGCGTGCCGACGTCGAGCAGGCACGAGAAATGGGTGAAATAGTTGGCCATGACAGGCTCCTGAAACGAGAAAGCCCGGCGCGATGGCCGGGCTCGGTTGAGGGATGATCGAAGGGGTCAGTAGCCGAACCGCCAGGATGGCCAGGGCTGGCCATCGTCGGCGGCGGCGACGGCTTCCGGCAGATAGCCGGCATCGCCTTCGACCAGGGTTGGATCGCGCACCGGCGTTTCGTCGATGACGGTGACGCAAACGACGAGACCGTCTTCGACCTCGACGTGGACGGGCACGAGATACTGAAAGACGACGCGGCGCGTGGCGGACGGGTCGGGTTCAATCATGGAAGGTCTCCTTGCGAAGATGCGGGGAAGCGACCTCCCGCCGCTCCCCCGCGGTGAGGGTCATTCGGCCGCGATCGTCAGGGCGTCGTCGTCCTCGATCTCTTCGGCATCCTCGTCGCCGTCCTCGCTGAGGAAGGCCGGCAAGGCGGCCTCGTCGTCGGCGTCGGCCTCCGCGCCCGGTTCGATGGCCTCCCCGTCATGGGGATCAATCAGGCGCAGCGGCTCGGGCAGCCAGGCGGTGTCGGCCAGCAGGCGCTCGGCCTCCTTGGCCATGTCGCCCTTCTTCAGATGGTCGATGAGCTGGGCGGCCCGTTCGCCGGCACCTTCCCGGACAGCTTCGAGGATGCGGGGCTTGGTGACGCGACCGAGATAGTTGCCGACCGTCGGCCGCCAGCCCGCCGCCACCATGTCGAGGCCGGTGGCGCGCGCCAGCCGGTCGGCCTGGGCGAGGCGGACATCCAGCCCATGCTGGCTGACGCCTGATCCGTAGGGGTTCGGCCGCTCGAACAGCGCGTTCACGCCGAAGCTGACGCAATGGGCGAGCAGATCGAGGCGCGTGCCCGGATCGAGATCGGTGAGCCAGTCCCACAGCGCCTGGTCGTCGGCGGGAACGTGATCGCCCCAGCGCCCGTGCCGCTCGGCGATCTCGTGCGCCGCGCCGCTGTCCTTCAGCTCCTCCGGTTGGGCGGAGAAGAAGACGTGGCGGACGCTGGCCTCGAGGCAGCCCGTCGGCGCGGGTCGCCGGAAGGTATCGCTGACCAGCTTGTGCAGCAGCATGGTCATGGCGACGTCGGGATGCTCGGCGAGCGCGTTGCGCAGCGCCAGCGTGCGATGCGCGGTCAACTCGATGACGAGGCGCTCGGGCAGCGGCTTGATGCCGTCCTCCTCGTCGTCTTCCGGCTCCGCGGCCTGGCCGCCGACGGTGACGACGGCGCGTTGAACGGCGGGCGTGGCCGAATGGCCGGTGTCGCCGTCCGTCTCCGTCGTGTCGTCTCCTTCGGGGGCGACCGGGCGCTCGTCCTCGGGGCGGACATAGCCACGGTCGACCGACAGCGAGCCGTCGGCGTCGAGGCTGACGAAGACGCCGGCGATGGCGATGTCGGCCGGATCGTAGATCGCCGGGCGCTGCTCGAAGGCGTCGAGCGCCTGCTCGATCTCTCCGAGACGCGCGTCGATCTCGTCGGGCAGCTCGTCGGCTTCGGCATATTCGGCCTCGAGCCGGTCATACTCGTCACGCAGCGCCTCGCGAGTGGCGCGCTCCTCGTCGGTCAGGTCGACCGCCGTTCCGACAAGCTCCCGAAGCCCGTGCTCGTGGCCGTAGGGAAAGCTCAGGGCGGCCTCGACCCAATTCCAGCCTTCGCCCGCGATCTCGTCGGCGGCGGTCTTGAGCTTCTCGGCCACCAGGAGGTCGAGCAGGGCCGGGTCTTGCAGCCAGCCGCCGTCGTCGGACTGGAAGAGGTCGCGCAACACGATGCCGCCGGCGGCTTCATAGGCTTCGACGCCCACGAAGACGGCCCGCCTGTCGGAAGCCCGCACCGTGGTCTCGGTCAGCATCCGGCGGATGTGATAAGGCTCTTTCTGCCAGCCATCCTTGATCGCGTCCCAGACCTGCTCCTGGCGTGCATGGTCGGAACTGACGGTGAAGGCCATGAGCTGCTCGAGCGTCATGCCGTCGTCGGCGTAGATCTCGAGCAATACCGGCGAGACGGAAGCGAGGCGCAGGCGCTGCTTCACGATATTGACGCCGACGAAGAAGGCGGCGGCGATGGCTTCCTCGGTCATGCCCTTCTCGCGCATGGCCTGGAAGGCGCGGAACTGATCGAGCGGATGCAGCGGCGCGCGTTCGATGTTCTCGACCAGCGAGACCTCATCGACCATGATGCCGCTGTTGGCGTCGCCGACGACGCAGGGCACCGGCGCGGACTTGGCCAGACGCTTCTGTTTCACCAGCAATTCGAGCGCGCGATAGCGGCGGCCGCCGGCGGGCACCTCGAAGATCCCGGTCTCGGCGCCATCGGCGTCGAGGACGGGACGGACATGCAGGCTCTGGATCAGGCCGCGCCGGGCGATGGACTGGGCCAGCTCCTCGATCGAGACGCCGGCCTTGACGCGCCGGACGTTGGACTGGCTCAGCACCAGCTTGTTGAAGGGGATGTCGCGCGCCGACGACAGGATGATCTTCTGAATGGCAGTCGCCATGATCGTTACTCCGCGACGGGCGGCCGAGAGCCTCTCTCTCGACCTCCGACCCGTCACGAAGTGAAGCGCAGCCCTCTCACTCTCAGGAGGGCCGCGCCGGGCGGGCGGAAAAGCGTGAAGCCGGAAGCCCGCCTCTCCGCCTTTCCGGTTTTCAGGATCATCACACTCCGCAGAGGCCCTCGCACTCGTTGGGCCAGAGATCGAGCTGGCCACGATCGGCATCGGTCGACAGGTCGACTTGGTCGAGCGGCACCGCGGAACGGTGGAGATAGACGTCACCACGAATCCCCCGGAATCCGGTGCGAATGGCGGCGTCGATCGATACGGCGTCGGCCCAAGCCTCGGGATCGTGGTCGCGCATCCGCCGCCAATGATCGTCGGAATGGAACGGGCAACCGATGCAGGCGCTCTTGGGTGGCAGGGGGTAGTCGTGCCGATCCAGCCAGCGCAGGCAATCCAGGCGGGTCATGCCTTGCTCGATGAGCGGCCAGCGGTTGATCTGCCACGGCTCGAACGAAGGCTTCATGCGTAGCACCTCGTCGAGCGAGATCCCGATCCACTGTTCGGCGATGGGCGCCTTTGGAGAGCGCCGGCCGGCGATGCCGAGCAGCTCGCGGACCTTCCGGCGGATTGGCGCGATCTTGTAGTCGCCGGTGCATTGGCGGCGGATCATGCCGACCCCGACCCGTTCGGTCGGCACGATGCGGGAGCCGATGGCGACGAGATCACCGTTCTCGTCCTCATCATAGACGGGCAGCTCCGCGCCTGCCGGCGTCACGGTGCGGGTGAAGGCCGGGATCGAGGCCCATCGCTCGCCGCGCGCGCCGGCGAGAAGGTCGGCACGCAGGTCTCCGGCCGAGACGATATGGACCGGGAAGGGCAGGACGTTGGGCGATCGCAGCCAGGCGAGATGCTCATAGACGGCCCTCGGCTCCCAGCCGGTATCGGCGAAGATCGCGCAATCCGGCATGGGGCCGATCTCGCCATGCGCGGCCATCAGGGCGAGCGTGGTGGACTGGACGCCGGCGCCCAGGCTGAGAACACGCAGGCGGATGGACGCCTGCTGTTCGGGGGATGGCGCCAGTGCGGGGAAGACGGGGGCGTTCATCACGCCGCCTCCCGTTCGTCGTCGGCCATGCCGACGTCGGCGTCCGGCAGGAAGCCAAGCAGCCAGTCGGCCGCCTTGCTGGCCTGGGACGCGGCGCGCACGATGGCGCGATTGTCCTCGCGCAGCACTTCGAGCCAGGAGCCGATGTAGTCGGCATGGCGGACGGTGGGCGTGATGCCGAGCGAGGCGCAGCAGAAAGCGGCGTTGATCTCCGCGACCAGCTCCTCGAAGGCGTATTTCTTCGAGCCGAAGCCGCCGGTGAGGTCACGGCCGAGCCGGGAGGCATGGCCGGTCGCGTGCCCCAGCTCGTGCAGGGCCGTGCGGTGCCAGTTGATCGGTTCGAAATATGCCTGGGGCGGCGGCACCTGCACAAAGTCGTGCGCCGGCATATAGAAGGCGCGGTCGCCGCCGATGCGGAAGTCGATGCCGGTCGCCCGGATCAGGGTCTCGACCCGCGGCTCGATGAGGCCGGGCGGAGGCGGTGGGGCCACAATGGCGACATCCTCCGGCAGCCCGTCGCATTGCGCCGCGTTGAACACCGTGAAGCGCTTGAGGAACGGGATCGCGGCGGCTTCCTCGCCGGTTTCGCGGGCGCGGCGCTTCTCGTCCTCCGGCGTGAAACGATCGGCATAGACGACGGTGGTGCCGTGCTCGCCGCGGCGGACATTGCCGCCAAGCGACAGGGCCTGGCGGAAGGTGAGCCAGCTCTGGCCGGGAAAGCCGTGCTGGATCACCGCGCCCCAGAGGATCAGCACGTTGATCCCCGAATAGTGCCGGCCGGTCGCGGCGTTTCTCGGCATGGCGAGGGGCGCCTTGACCGAGGCCGATCCCCAGGGCTGGACCCAGGGGAAGCGGCCCGCCTCCAGCTCGGCGATGATCTTGCTGGTGATGTCGTCGTAAAGGTTCGTCCGGCCGGAGCCGGCACGCCCGTTGCGGTCGTTCCTGAACATCGCGGTTCTCCGCGACGGGCGCCGGAGACCTCTTCTCCAGCCCTCAACCCGTCACGGAAACCCCGTCCGCACTCTCACTCTCCAGGGGGCGTTGCGGGGCAGGCTGTGCAAAAACCCGGGCAACTCTGATCGCCACTAGCCGCCCCGATAGCGCAGCGCCTCAAGCAGCACGCGGAAGGCCGGTGTCGGTTGGCGGCGGCTTGTGTAGTAGAGGTGGTAGCCAGGAAATGGCGGACACCAGTCGTCGAGCACGCGCACAAGCTGGCCGGATCGAAGGTGCGGACCGACCTGGTCTTCCAGCACATAGGCAAGACCTAAGCCGCTGAGCGCAGCCTTCACCATGACAGGTGGGCTGTTGAAGATAAGCTGACCTTCGACCCGGACGTTCACGGCGCGGCCGCCTTTCTCGAACTCCCAGGCGTAGAGGCCGCCCTGCGTGGGCAGGCGAAGGTTGATACAGACATGCTCGGCCAGGTCGTGTGGCGTCCTGGGCGCCGGCCGATCGGCGAAATAGGACGAGGATCCCACGACCGCCATGCGCAGGTCCGGCCCGATCCGTACCGCAACCATGTCTTTGGCGATCTGTTCGCCATCGCGGACGCCGGCGTCAAACCGCTCGGTCACGATATCCGTCAGGCCATAGTCGATGACCACCTCGACGTTGATATCCGGATAGTCCGGTAGAAGACGAGCAACAGCGGGCAGGAGGACCGTTTCGGCGGCGTGTTCGGTCGCTGTCAAGCGCACGGGGCCGGCTGGCTTGTCGCGCAGCTCGCCGAGCGATTCGATCTCGGCGTCGATCTCGTCGAACCTCGGCCCGATGACCGCCAGCAGGCGCTCGCCCGCCGCCGTTGGCGTTACGTTGCGCGTCGTGCGGGTCAGGAGTTGGACGCCAAGCCTCTCTTCCAAAGCCCGAAGGGTATGGCTGAGAGCCGACTGCGAAACAGCGAGTTTAACGGCCGCCTTCGTGAAGCTGCGCTCCCGGGCAATCGTGATGAACGCGATCAGATCGTTTGCATTGGCGCGCGGCACTCATGAGCCGTTCTCATAACCACGTGCCGATTTTAGCGTCTAATCGCGGAAAGGGGCAGGCCCTAGATTAGCGGCCGACCAAACAACCTGACGTGCGGATGCGCCGTCGACTGCCCGAGGAACCTGCCATGAATCTCAAACGTGCTGGCTCTCAGCCCTCCATGAAGGGTCCCGCTGACTGGTTTACCGGAACGGTCCGCATCGATCCGCTGAACGCGCCCCCCGCGCCGGCCCGCCATTCCTGCGCGGCAGTTACCTTTGAGCCGGGCGCCCGATCCCACTGGCACACCCACCCGCTTGGCCAGACCCTGATCGTCACCGCGGGCGCCGGCTGGACCCAGTGCGAGGGCGAGCCGATCGTTGAGATCCGCACCGGCGACGTGATCTGGTGCCCTCCGGGGCACAAACACTGGCATGGGGCCTCGCCGACCACGGCGATGACCCACATCGCGATCCAGGAAGCGCTCGACGGCAAGAACGTCGACTGGCTCGAACCTGTGACCGACGACCAGTACCTGGCTGGTCCGCCAACCAAGGATTGAGCCATGCCGCATGTCATCGTGAAGATGTATTCGGGTCGCCCGCGCCAGCAGAAGGCCATGCTGGCCGAGGCGATCACCAAGGCGGTGACCGGGACGCTGGGCTATGGCGAGGAGTCGGTCTCCGTCGCCATCGAGGACGTCGAGCCGAAGGACTGGGCCGAGGCAGTCTATCGCCCGGACATCCTCGACAGGCCGGACGAGATCTACAAACCGCCCGGATACGACCCGTTCAAATAGGCGCGGGCCCTTTTCATCAAATTCGGAGTTCGACCAATGTCTGACACACCCGCCAAAGCCCCCAGCCCCTTCGCCGACATCGCGCCCGCGCTGGCTGGCTACACCGATGAAGTCCTGTTCGGCGATGTCTGGAAGCGCCCGGGCCTGTCGCCGCGCGACCGCAGCCTGGTCACCGTGGCAACGCTGATCGCCAACTACCGGACCAATGAACTGCCGTTCCATCTGAAGTTCGCGCTGCAGAACGGCGTGACGCGGGAGGAGCTGTCGGAGGTGATCACGCACCTGGCCTTCTATGCAGGCTGGCCCCCGGCGAGCACCGCAGTCGGCATCGCTCGCAAGGTGTTTGAGGAAGCCGGCGTCTGAGGCGCCGTCCGCGATTTTTCCGAATGAAAGGCCACAGCATGATCCTCGAAGATACCTTCAGCCTCTCCAACGGGGTCAGAATCCCGAAGCTGGGGCTTGGCACCTGGATGATCGCGAACGACGCGGTCGCGCAGGTCATCCGAAACGCGGCCGAGGTCGGCTACCGGCACTTCGACACGGCGCAGGCCTACGAGAACGAGCGCGGGGTGGGCGAAGGATTGCGCGCCAGCGGCGTTCGCCGAGACGAGCTCTTCGTGACCACGAAGCTGGCCGCCGAATGCAAGAACTACGGCGAGGCGACGACGCGCATCGACGGCTCGCTCAAGGCGCTCGGGCTCGACTACGCCGACATGATGCTCATCCATAGCCCCCAGCCGTGGGCGGAATTCCGCAAGGGCGAGCACTTCTTCGAGGGAAACCTCGAGGCTTGGCGCGCGCTTGAAGAGGCGCACAAGGCCGGCAAGTTGCGGGCTATCGGCGTCTCCAACTTCCAGCAGGCCGACCTCGACAACATCCTCGACAACGCCGCGGTCAAGCCGGCCGTGAACCAAATCCTGGCCCACATCGGCAACACGCCGTTCGACCTGATCGAATATTCTCGGAGCAAGGGGATCCTGGTCGAGGCCTATTCTCCGGTCGCCCACGGAGCCGTGCTCAACAATTCAGGCCTGGCCGCGATGGCGGGCAAGTACGGCGTCTCCGTCGCCCAGCTGTGCATTCGCTACTGCCTCCAGCTCGACCTTCTCCCCCTCCCGAAGACGGCGAACCCGGAGCATATGCGCAACAACGCCGCCGTCGATTTTGAGATTTCCGCCGCCGACATGGAAACTCTGAAGAACGCCAGGTCCATCGAGGATTACGGTGAGGCGAGCCGGTTCCCCGTTTTTGGCCAGATGAACCGCGCCAAGAGCCCGTCCGCTCCCCAAGGTTGACGACGCGAGTGATCAGCAAGCCCCTTTAACTTGGGAACCGAGCAAATCACCGTAGAATCAAGGCGTTGAAACGGATGGAGGCAGGCCGTGAGCTTCATCGACGGCGATAGCCGGCATCAGATCAGCCTGCTGCCGGCTTGCGTTGACGACTACGTCGCGTCCGACGCTCTTGTTCGGGTCGTCGATGCCTTCGTGGCCAGCCTCGATCTGACCGATCTCGGCTTCAGCCGGGTCGTGGCGGCGGCTACGGGCAGGCCAGGATTCCAGCCCGGCGACATGCTTCGCCTCTACGTCTGGGGCTATCTCAACCAGATCCGATCATCGCGGCATCTCGAGCGAGCGTGCGTTCGAGACCTCGAAGCAATGTGGTTGATGCGACGCCTGGCTCCGGACTACCGCACCATCGCGGCGTTCCGTCACGACAATCCCGAGGCAATCATCGCGGCCAGCGCGGCCTTTGTGCAGTTCTGTCGCGAACAAGGCCTCATCGGCGGGCGGGTCGTCGCGGTGGATGGAACGAAGATGCGGGCGGTCGCAAGCCCAAAGAATATCGCCGGCGCTGAGCGTCTCGCGAGGGACATCGCGCACCGAAAAGGAGATCGCCTACTATCTCGACCGGCTCGACATCATCGACGAGACCGTGTCCCAAGGGTTCGACGATCAGCCGCTACACCGCGAAAACTTCAAGGCGGCCATCGGGTCGCTCCAGCGCCGAAAAGATCGCCTGGTCCGAAGGCAGGAGGAACTGGAGCGTCGCGACGAAAAGGTTGTCGTCTTCGGCGAGCCAGAATCCAAGCCGATGGGCTACGGTCTCGCGCCCAAGACGCCTTCGTACAATCTGCAGAGCGTGGTCGACGTCGAAAGCGGCCTGATCGTCCACCACGATGTCTACAGCGATGCCAATGACAGCCACCTGCTTCACCCGGTCTCGGTCGCGGCGAAGCAGGTTTTGGAGGTCGATCAGATCCAGGTGCTGACCGACGGGGGCTATTCAAACGCCGAGGAGATCGCTCGTTGTGAGCGAGAGGGCATTGAGGTGGCTGCGCCCATCAAGCGAGGCGCGATGAACTCCGATCACTTCAGGCCGGCCCAGTTCGTCTATGACGACGCGACCGACACCATCCGCTGCCCTGCCGGACAAACGCTGCGTCCTTCTGGACTTCACACCCGGAACCGGGCGATCCGCTATCGGACGCCGGCCTGCACGAGTTGCACCTTGAAGCCCCGATGCACGCCTGGCGCCCAGCGCACGATCCATCGGCTGGTCGACCAGGGCGCCCTGGACCGCATGGAGGCGAGAATCTGCGCCAATCCCAGTTTGATGACGATCCGACGATGTACGGTCGAGCATCCCTTCGGGACGATTAAGCGGATGTCTGGCGGCGGACGGTTCCTGACCCGAGGGCTTAGGGCGGTGAAAGCGGAAGCAGCGCTCTCGATCCTCGCCTTCAACATCCTCCATGCCGCGAACGCCTTCGGCGCCGCGATGATCACGCCAAACTGAGCAGGGCACTCGCTTTACGGCGGCCTCGTTGGACGGGACCGAGCCGAGTTCTTGCACAGCCTGGGGGTTCTCCCCGCAGAAGGGGTCGGCCGAGACCCTGGCTCGGCCGCAGGGGAAGGCTTTCCCCTATCCGGGCTTCCTTGAAAACTGTCAGAAACTCGCGTATATTTCCGACAGTAGAAAGACGATGACACGGCTGACCGAACAGATTCTGGCCCATGCGACGGGACTGCCCGAAGGCGTCCCCGTGTCCGCCAAGGGCCTGCTCCACCTCGGAAACCGGGCGGCCGTGGATCAGGCATTGTCGCGTCTGTCGGAGCGCGGGCAGCTCATCCGCGCCGGTCGTGGCGTCTATCTGCGTCCCATCGCCAGCCGGTTCGGCACGCGCGCACCTTCGGTCGAGCAGGCTGTCGAGGCCCTTGCGACCCAAAAGGGGGAGATCATCGTCTCGAACGGCGCCGCCGCAGCGAACGCCCTGGGCTTGACGACGCAGGTGCCCGTCCGCTCGGTCTATCTGACCTCCGGGCGCAGCCGAAAGATGCACCTCGGCAAGCAGGTCGTGGAATTGCGGCACGCGCCACGCTGGCAACTGGCTCTGGCCAACCGCCCGGCGGGGGAGGCCGTGCGGGCGCTGGCCTGGCTCGGCCCCGAAAGGGCGGAGGCCGCGCTCACGACATTGAAGCGGAAGATGCCGCCCGGCGTGTTCGGCGAACTGGTCGCCGCCGCGCCGCAGCTTCCGACGTGGCTCGCGCAGAGCGTGGGAAGGGTGGCGTATGGCTGACGTCTTCCTCCAGCTTTCGGCCGAGGATCGGCGCGATGCGTTGGGTGTCGCTGCCGACCGCTCGGGCCGTCCTACCCATCTTCTCGAAAAGGATGTGTGGGTGGTGTGGGCGCTGGCGACCCTCTACGCCGCGCCGCTCGGTGAACATCTGGTGTTCAAGGGAGGCACGTCGCTGTCGAAAGCCTATCAGGTCATCCGCCGGTTTTCGGAGGATGTGGATCTGACCTACGACATTCGGGCGATCGCGCCCGATCTGGTCGGGGACAATGGCGAGGGCCTGCCGAAAACCCGGAGCGAGGAAAAGCGCTGGTCCAGCGAGGTTCGCCGGCGATTGCCGGTCTGGGTCGCGGAGGCCGTGCAGCCCGTGATCGCGACCGCGCTGGCCGCCGAAGGTCTGGCGGCGGCCATTCGCGTCGATGATGACAAGCTCTTTATCGACTATGAGGCGACCGCGGCCGGCTCCGGCTATGTCGCGCCCAGCGTCATGCTGGAGTTCGGCGCCCGCTCGACGGGCGAACCGGCGAGCCTGCGCGACGTCGTCTGCGATGCGGCCGGCCTGATCGACGGGCTGATATTCCCGACGGCGCGGCCGCGCGTCATGCACGCGGAGCGGACCTTCTGGGAGAAGGCGACCGCCATCCATGTCTTCTGCCTCCAGGAACGGCTGCGCGGCGACCGCTTCGCACGACACTGGCACGATGTTGTTCGGCTGGATGAAGCCGGCTTCGCGGAAGCCGCTTTCGCCGATCGCGAACTGGCCAACGCTGTCGCCCGCCACAAGTCGATGTTCTTCGCGGAGAAGGCCGCCGACCGCACGCCGATTGACTACGCAGCGGCCGTCAACGGCGGCTTGCAGCTCGTGCCGGCCGGCGATGGCGCGAAGGCGCTGGAGGACGACTATGCCCGCATGGTCGAGGATGGGCTGCTCTTCGATGACGCGGAGCCGTTCGAGGCGCTCATGGCGCGGTGCGCTGATATAGCCGCGCGCGCGAACAGCGCGGCCAAATAAGAAACTGGGGGGATCGGGGGTATATGAGCGAAGTCGGAGACGAACGAAAATTCCAGTTTCTGCGGAACGGCGATGCCGATCCATCGGAACTCGACTGGAACAAGGGGATCGAGAGCGCCCGCCAGGCGATTTCCGAGGCCATGAACGCCAAGAATATTGCGTTTTTGCTCGGCGCTGGATGTTCCTCCCTGATGAGGGACAAAAAGGAACTCGGCATTGCGACCATGGCGCCCCTGGCCAAGGAGTTCTGTGGGGAAACACTCGAGGCGCGGGCGGCGGGATTTTACGGTGATCCGCCGGTCGTCGGCGCTGCCCCGGCGCCGTGGCGGCTGACCAAGGGCGAACTCGACTATCTCGATGCGCTCGGGATCGACCTGGCGAAGGACTACAGCCGGAACCTCGAACGCTTGATGGAGGTGCTGTTCGCGCAGCGGTTCGTGCTGCGCCAGAGCGAGAATCCCGATCTTCACCCCTACCGCGCTGTTCTCGACGGCATCATCAAGAAGGTCCAGGACTTCCTATGGACCCGTGTCACCCAAGGGGCCTTCGCCACGGAGGGCGACACCACCGTGCGCGACCTCTACGAGCGGTTCTACAAGAAGCTGGTCCTGCGAGATCGGTCCTTGCCCCGGCCGTGGGTGTTCACGACCAACTACGATCATTTCAGCGAATTGGCGATGGATCGCCTGGGCATTCCCTATGCCAACGGCTTTTCCGGCGTCGTGGAACGTCGCTTCAACCCGGCGATATTCCGCTATGCTTTGGCCGAGCAGCTCGACGTTGCCAGCCGCAAGTGGACCGCCGTCGACGCCTTCGTCTATCTCTGCAAATTGCATGGTTCGGTCACTTGGACCGAGGACGATCACGGCCTGTTCCCGATCAAGGAGGTCTGGCCGCCGGAATCCACGAACCAGATGCTGATCTATCCGACGCCAGCGAAGCAGAACTCTTCGCTCGGCTCGCCCTACGCGGACCTGTTCCGGGAATTTCAGTCCCGGATCGTGCGCGAGCAGAGTGTTCTCATCACGGCCGGCTACGCCTTCGGTGATGAGCACCTGAACAACATCATCTACCAGGCGCTGACGATCCCGACGTTCCGTCTGGTGATCTTCGCGGCGCCGGATACGGCCGGCGAGATCGCCAAGCTGCGGGCGCTGCGCGACCCGCGCATTTGGATCATTGGAGGCGACGGTCCTGCCGAGGGAACGAGGGCGCACTACTTCGACATGATCGTCGAGCATTTTATGCCGCAGCGTCCCAGCGACAGGATCGATGACGCCGTTCGCAAGGTGTTGTCCGAACTGGCGCCGAAAAGGGACGACGAGACGAAGGATAGCGAGGCATGAGCCACGACGATCGCAAACGCGCGATCGGCAAGGTGGTCTCGGTCGCGGCCGACCGCTTTGTCGTGGAGATGCACGTCGGCACCGACAACTTCACGGTCGTTGGCTTCGACGGCGTGCATTATGTGGCGCGGCTGGGATCGTTCCTGATGATCCCGTCGCAGTCGGAATATGTCGTGGTCGAGGTTGTCGGCCTGCGTGAGCGCGACGCGAGCACTCCATCCGAGCGAGGCGACTTCGATCGGGCTGGCTCCTCAAAATATCTGGACGTGGTGCCGGTCGGCATGTTGCCGATGCGTGGCGGCGCGTTCCGTTTCGGTGTGTCCGTTTTCCCGTCTCTGTATGCGGACGCACTCTATGCACTGGACGGCGAACTCGATCGCATCTTCGAGACCGAGGCGGCCGTCGAGCCGTCAGTCGGTCCGGATGGTGGCGCCTGCGAACCCGAAGGGGCCACGCGCTATCGGGTTCTGCCCATCGGCAAGTCGGTGGTGTTCGAGAACTACGACATCAAGGTCCGGCTGAACGAGTTCTTCGGCGGTCATGTCGCCGTCCTGGGCAATACCGGCAGCGGCAAGTCCTGCACGGTCGCCTCGGTCTTGCAGTCCCTTTTCAGCAAGCCGGAGGAGCATCACGCCCGCGGCGCGACCTTCGTCGTCTTCGACGTCAATGGCGAGTATCACGCCGCTCTGGCCGCTTCCGCGAAGGAGGGAGCCATCGGGGTCGAGCGCGTCGTCCTCGACGGCACGGCGGCAGGCTTCCGTATACCGCATTGGTTCCTGGAGATGGCAGAATGGGAACTGCTTTTGCAGGCCAGCGAGCGAACACAACTGCCGGTCCTTCGGACGGCGTTAGGTCTGACAAGTCTCTTTCATGCCAATACGCCAGAAGCTCTGGCGCTGCGCGAGCACTTTGTCGCCACCTGCATCATTGAGTGTTTTCGAGGGGCAGATGGCGACTCCCCCGTATCGAAATTTCAGCGCGTCGTCTCTCTTCTCCAGAAGTATCCGACAAACGACCTGAATATGGCGCTTCTGAACCGCTTTAATCCTAATTTTCAGTATGGAAATTTTTCGGGGAACAACCAATCAGCGTTTCTGGACGAAGTGAGAAAAAAGCTCCGGGAGGACGCGCCCTTACCAGCCTATAATCGGACGCCATTCTCTTTTGATGAGCTGCACGAGTGTCTCGACTTCGCGATTCTCTACGAGGAGGCTCACGGCAATCGCCAAATCCGAGACTACTGCTCGTCCATGGTCACGCGGCTCAGATCCCTTCAGGAGAGAACAGAATATGCCTTTCTGCGTCACGAAGGAGCTGACGTTGACGCGGCTGTAAGCGATCTGGAATTTTTGACCAACATCGTCGGTCTGCAAAGGGCGGCGGGAGAATCGTTCATCAAACGCAATCAGGTCATTATTATTGATCTCAATTCCGTCGAAGATGAAATCGTTGAGCTGGTCAGTGCGGTCATCGCACGCATGCTTTTTCGGTTTCTTCGCCATGCGGAACCGAGAAACCGCTTCCCGATACACCTACTGCTCGAAGAGGCTCATAGATATGTCGCCTCTACGCCGTCCCGATTTTCCATCGACGCCACCAAGATTTTCGAGCGCATCGCCAAGGAAGGACGAAAATACGGCATGTTCGTGTTGCTGGCGTCTCAGCGCCCGAGCGAGCTGTCCAAGACGGTTCTCAGCCAGTGCTCCAACTTCCTGGTTCACCGCATCCAGAATCCCGACGATCTCTCCCAAATTCGCCAGATGACGCCGTTCATCTCAGAGTCGGTCCTGAAGCGGTTGCCGTCATTGCCACGGCAGCACGCGCTGGTGTTTGGAACGTCGGTCAATCTACCGACGACCTTCAAGGTCAGGGAGGCATCCCCGCGACCGCGGAGCGACGATACCGCCGTCGTCGATCTGTGGTTCCACGAAGAAGGTCGAGGCGCTGACATTCGCCTCGCGCTCCGTCCGGTCGACGCCGCTGCTGCGGCGGCTGGAGAGGAACCGATGGCGGTAAACGAAGTGCCGGACGATGACATCTTCTGACCATCTGGAGACTCTGGCGCAGACACTGGAGGCCACGGGGGATTACCGGGTGATCCGGCGTCTCAAGCCGCGCCCTCGCACCGTTCCGCCTCCCGGCACCCCGCTGCGCCTTGGCCTGGTGGTCGATGTGGAGACCACGGGGCTCGACCCTCAGCGCGACGAGATCATCGAACTCGCTATGACGCCATTCAACTACGGCTTGGATGGCACCGTTTTCGGCGTGGGCGACAGCTTCCAAGGGCTGCGTCAGCCGAGCGAGCCTATCGCCCCGGAAATCACCGCGATCACGGGCATCACCAACGAGATGGTGGCCGGCCAGATTATTGATCCCGCAGCGGTAGCCACATTCGCGGCGCCGGCTTCGCTCGTCATCGCGCACAACGCGGCGTTCGATCGCCGCTTTCTTGAACGATTCAGCGACGTGTTCTCGACGAAGCCGTGGGCTTGCTCGCTCAGCCAGATCGATTGGGCTGCGGAGGGGTTCGAGGGCACGAAACTCGCCTATCTCGCTCAGGCCGCAGGCTTCTTCTATGACCGTCACCGCGCGATGCACGACTGTCTTGCTACGGTCGAGTTGCTGGCAATGCGGCTGCCCCGATCTGGCGTTACGGGTCTTAGACGCCTCCTGGACGGCGCTCGTGCCGTTTCTTGGCGCATCTGGGCGGAGAACTCGTCCTTCGACCTCAAGGATGTCCTCAAAGCGCGGGGATACCGTTGGAACGGCGATCCGTAACCGGTGTTTTCAGGCCACGGCTGTCCAGGGCATGAGTTTGCCGACGGCGTTTGCGTGATGACCGTTGGCTAATTTGCCCAGTGTTTCGGTCAGCCAGTCGTGCGGGTTGATACCGCTGATCTTGCAGTTCTCGATGAGCGTGGCGATCACCGCCCAGTTGTCGCCACCTTCATCGGATCCGGCGAAGAGCGCATTCTTGCGGTTGAGGGCCAGGGGCCTGATGCTGCGCTCGACGGTATTGCTGTCGAGGTCGATGCGGCCGTCGTCGAGGAAGCGCGAGAGGCCTTCCCAGCGGGTGAGCGCATAGCGGATCGCCTCGCCGAGCTTGGCCTTGGCGCTGACCTGGCGGTTCCGCGCATCGAGATACTGGTGCAGATCATCGATGATGATGCGGCTGCGTTCATCGCGGACGAACCGGCGCTGCTCTGCAGACGTGCCGCGCACCTCGTCCTCAATGGCGTAGAGCATGGCGATGCGGCGCAGCACTTCGGTGGCGACCGGTGAGTTGTCAGCCAACTCGTAGAACTTACGCCTCACGTGAGCCCAGCAGAAGGCAAGTTGGACTTGCTGGCGGCGCTTGGCGAGCGCGGCGTAGCCACCATAGCCGTCGACCTGCAGTGTGCCAGCAAAGTCGCCAAGATGCGTCTCGGCGCGCTCGCCCTTGCGGTCGGCGGCATAGACATAGGCAACCATCGGCGGATCATCGCCACCCCACGGCCGGTCATCGCGGGCATAGGCCCATAGCTGGCCTGTCTTCGTCCGCCCGCGGCCCGGATCGAGGACCGGCGCCGTGGTCTCGTCAGCGAACAGCCGCTGAGATCGTCGTAATCGCTCGAGGATATGGTCACGCAAGGGCCGCAAGTACCAAGCTGCCCGGCCGACCCAGTCGGCCAACGTAGATCTATCGAGCTGGATGCCTTGCCGGGCGTAGATCTGCGCCTGACGATACAGTGGCAGGTGATCGGCATACTTGGCAACCAGCACCTGGGCGATCAGCGCTTCGGTCGGAATGCCGCCCTCGACGATCCGTGCCGGCGCCGGTGCCTGCACGACGGCGCTCTCGCACGAGCGGCAACCGTAGCGCGGACGGCGGGTGACAAGGACGCGGAAGGTCGTGGGCACGACATCGAGACGCTCAGCCACGTCCTCGCCGATCTTGTGGAGTGCGCCGCCGCAGCACGGGCAAGCCTTGTCATCGAGATCGACGACCTGCTCGATCCGCTCGAGATGGGCCGGCAGTGATCCCCGGTTGGTCTTGCGCGACCGCTCCGCCGGAGCCCGGCTTGCCTTGTCCCTGGCATGTTCAGCCTCTGCCAAGGCCGTCTCGACTTCTTCCAGGGCAAGCTCGAACTGGTCGGGATCGAGCTGCTCCGACCGGCGCCCGAAACGGTGGCGCTGCAAGGCGTCGATGATCGCCTTCAGGCGTTCAGTCTCAGCCTTGAAAACCTTCAGCGCGTCGAGCTCGCGGGCCTGTTCGAGGACCAGCGCACGGAGCACTTCAATGTCGTCGGGGAGGTCCGCTTCCATGAGCATGAAAGCAGTGATGAGGTGGACGGCCCCCACCCAAACGGCATCG